>NC_015675.1:1732500-1735000 GCF_000176035.2 Mesorhizobium opportunistum WSM2075
GAAATTGAATTCCCCGTGAAGATGCGGGGTTCCTGCGGTTAGACGGAAAGACCCCGTGCACCTTTACTATAGCTTTACATTGGCATTCGTAGTGGCATGTGTAGGATAGGTGGTAGGCTTTGAAACCTGGGCGCCAGCTCAGGTGGAGCCACCCTTGAAATACCACCCTTATTACTATGGATGTCTAACCGCGGCCCGTTATCCGGGTCCGGGACAATGTATGGTGGGTAGTTTGACTGGGGCGGTCGCCTCCTAAAGAGTAACGGAGGCGCGCGATGGTGGGCTCAGAACGGTCGGAAATCGTTCGCTGAGTGCAATGGCATAAGCCTGCCTGACTGCGAGACTGACAAGTCGAGCAGAGACGAAAGTCGGTCATAGTGATCCGGTGGTCCCGCGTGGAAGGGCCATCGCTCAACGGATAAAAGGTACGCCGGGGATAACAGGCTGATGACCCCCAAGAGTCCATATCGACGGGGTTGTTTGGCACCTCGATGTCGACTCATCGCATCCTGGGGCTGGAGCAGGTCCCAAGGGTATGGCTGTTCGCCATTTAAAGCGGTACGTGAGTTGGGTTCAGAACGTCGTGAGACAGTTCGGTCCCTATCTGCCGTGGGTGTAGGAATATTGAAAGGATCTGTCCCTAGTACGAGAGGACCGGGATGGACGGATCTCTGGTGGACCTGTTGTGGCGCCAGCCGCATAGCAGGGTAGCTATATCCGGACGGGATAACCGCTGAAGGCATCTAAGCGGGAAACCCACCTTAAAACGAGTATTCCCTGAGAACCGTGGAAGACGACCACGTTGATAGGCCGGGTGTGGAAGAGCGGCAACGCTTGAAGCTTACCGGTACTAATAGTTCGATCGGCTTGATCGTTCTCATTCCTTATGCTCATCGTGAACACGATGATCTGGCCAGCGCTCACGCATGAGCGGCCCTTACGGGCCTATGCTCCGCGAGGGCGCCGGAAAACCGGCGACGCGCAGTCGCGCTTGCGGGCTTACGCCCGGGGCGCCCTGCAATGAACGTCGCCATTGGCACGGAAAGACGGGCAAACGGCACAAGCCAATAGCGAGCGGGTTTCCCTACTCACTATTCCCTGCTGCCTGATCCCTAACCCAGCTTCTCGAAAACAACGTGCGTTTTGCCGACCTGGTGGTTATGGCGGAGCGGCTGCACCCGATCCCATTCCGAACTCGGCCGTGAAACGCTCCAGCGCTGATGGTACTTCGTCTCAAGACGCGGGAGAGTAGGTCGCTGCCAGGTCTGCCAAACGCACGTTCTAAATCTTCTCTTCACGATCAAGGCCCGCCTAGGGAACAACGGGCCGCGCAAGCGGCCCTTTCATTTGGTGAGCCATCTACCTATCTGTAGGCCATCCTAGTCATAGGCATCGGCTTACGTCCAAAGCAGGCAAACGCTTGCCTAGATCAGCAAGCAAACGCTTGCTTAGGGTCAGCAAGCAAACGCTTGCTTAGGGTCAGCAAGCAAACGCTTGCTTAGGGTTGACGCGGGGTGGAGCAGCCCGGTAGCTCGTCAGGCTCATAACCTGAAGGTCACAGGTTCAAATCCTGTCCCCGCAACCAAACTTAAAACGGCCCGCATCAATGCGGGCCGTTTGCATTCAGGCGGCCGCTCGAGCCTAACCTCCAGCAGATGCTCGCTTCGAGGCAAAGCCAAACCCGGGACAAAAAAGTCAAGTCATCCTCCCAACCAAATCCGCCCGCCAAACTCCAAGTGGGCCGGCCGGCTTGCTGGGGGCGCCAGCGATTCGCTCCGAATCAGTGGCCCGTAACAAGGCAAGCCAACGCCGAACACAACTCAAGCGCTCGACCGCAGGATCAGGCTTCTCTTTCCGTATTAAATAATTCAAGCCCGGCTCGTCCTATTCGCGCCGGGCTTTTTTTGCTTTTGGCGCGTCGGCCGACGAGGATTGCTGATTGGCGCGTGGTTCGCGGCCGATGCGACATGAGGTTAGTCGGTTGGGCTTGGAGCCCAGCCGGCTTAGGCACTCGCGTCCACGGGCTGCCCATCGGTTTCACGCGCCAACCCTCAATCTTGCTGGCGTCGCCTGGCCGCGTTCTCAATCATGCCGAATCAGCGATGCGGTCCTGTGTTTGAGAGAATCAAGTCACTGAGGCCAATCATGTCGCCGATGGAGAGTCCGAATCGGATGAAAGTGCCAACAGTTGACATCTATTGCCATATTCATCGTATGCCCCCATATTTTCCCAGGAGGTTGCGATGCCCAATTACGCTTTGAATGACCATTACGAGAGCTTCATCAGGAAGCAGCTCGAATCAGGCCGGTACAACAACGCCAGCGAAGTCGTCCGCGCCGGCCTGCGTATGCTCGAGGACTTCGAGTCGGAGCGGGAGAAATGGCTGCGGGAGGAAATCCCGGCGCGTCTGGCCGAACTTCAACGAGATCCAGTGAAGGGCGTTCCCGCGGAGGCGGTCTTCTCCCGGCTGGAGGCGCGCCATCGTGCGAGGCAGGCGAA